>NZ_CP011788.1 GCF_001269425.1 Candidatus Palibaumannia cicadellinicola
TTAAATAGAGAAATAAATATTTTGAAAAAAATAGATAAAAAAATAAATGAAATAGAATTTTTTATAGCAGATGAATTAGAAATTCATAGCTTTCGTAATGAAATTGCTAGTATGGAACATCCTTTTTTTGCTTTAAAAGGTGGGGATAAAAATATTAGAAAATATATTAATGGTAATATTAATATTACTATTAAACCTACTGTTGATGGGATAGCTACTATTTTTGATAAAGATATTTGGATTTATGCTATTTCAAAATTACAAGAAGCTATGAATTATGGCTTAATTATAAGTCGTACAGTATATTTTACTCCTTATAATTTTTTTTTAACTACTTCTAGAAATACTAGTGGTAGATCTTATTCTGAATTAAGAAAAACATTATCTAGACTTAAAGGTACAATAATTGAAACAAATATTTTTTATAAAGATAAACAAGAAATTGTTGGTTTTGGTTTAATTGATAGTTGGAGAATAATTAAAAATACAGAAGGTAATTTTAAATATGGAATGATTGAAATTACTTTACCTTATTGGTTATATCAATCGTTATATAAAAGAAAAATTTTAAAAATAAGTTCAGATTATTTTAAAATTAGAAAAGCAATAGATAGAAGAATTTATGAAATTGCACGTAAGCATTGTGGAAATCAAAAAGAATTTATTATATCAATTGAAAAATTATATTTAAAAACAGGAAGTACATCTTTATTAAAGATGTTTAGACATAATATAAAACAATTAGCTAAAAAAAATAACTTACCAGAATATAATATATATTTTAATTTAATTAAAGATCAAGTTTTATTTCAAAATAAAAAAAGCCTCAGTTTGAACTAAGGCTTTTTAATTTTAAATTAATTTAATTTATTTAAATTTTCTTTTACTTCAATATTAATTTTTTTAGGTTTTTCTTCTTCAGGAATAAAATAATTAAATTTAAGTTGTAATAAACCTTTATCTAAATTTGCTTGTTGTATATTAATTTGATGTTCTAAATTAAAACTTAAAGAAAAAGATTCTTTTTTAATTCCTTGATGTATTATTTTTATTTTTTCTTCAGAAGATGTTAAATTTTTATCTATTTTTCTTTTTCCGTTTATAATTAATTGATTATTTAATACAGATACTTCTAATTCATCTTGAGAAAAACCAGCAACATTAACTATTAATTCATATTCATGTTTGTTATGTTGAATTAAATTATATTCTGTTGTTTCATTAATAGGTTTTTCTCCAGTTAATCTACTAAAAAGATTATCTATTTGCGTAAAACGATCTGAAAAAATATCATCACTAAACGCAGGAATAATTGATAGAGAACGATAAGCCATATTTATCCTCCATTAAATATGTTAATTTCACATATAATTTTATATTAGATTAAAAAAGAAAAAAAGCAAAAATAATTAAAATTAATTTAAAAAATATTTGTTGAAATAAATTTTTATTTTTGTTGACTTTCATTAATTATATCAAATATACCTTTAATTGAACCTATAAAATTTGAAGTTTCTAATGGAAGCATAATAATTTTATTATTATTAGATAATCCAATATTTGATATAGCTTCAGTATATTTTTGTGCAATAAAATAATTAATTGCTTGAATGTTTCCTAAATTTATTGCTTGTGATACAATTTTAGTTGCATGAGCTTCAGCTTCTGCTGAACGTTCTCTAGCTTCAGCTTCTAAAAAAGCAGATTCTTTTTCTCCTTCTGCTTTTAAAATTTGTGATTGTTTTTCTCCTTCTGCTTTTAAAATTGCTGCTTGTCTTATTCCTTCTGCTTCTAAAATATCAGCACGTTTTGTTCTTTCTGCTTTCATTTGTGCATTCATTGAAGATATTAATTCTGTTGGTGGTTTTATATCTCTTATTTCAATACGAGTAAATTTTATTCCCCAAGAATTTGTTACTTCTTCAACAATTAATAATAATCTATTATTAATATTATCTCTTTGTGAGAGTATTTCATCTAATTCCATAGAACCTAATACAGTTCTAATATTAGTCATAATTAAATATATAATTGATTTTTTTAAATCATTTATTTCATATGCTGCTTTCTGTGAATTTATAACTTGTATAAAACAAACTGCATCAATAGTAACATTTGCGTTATCTTTTGATATAATTTCTTGTGAAGGTATTTCTATTAATTGTTCCATTATATTAATTTTTTTTCCAATTCTATCAACAAAAGGAATAATAATATTTAATCCTGGTGTTAATAAACGTATATATTTTCCAAATCTTTCAACTGTCCATTGAAAACCTTGTGGAACAATTTTAATTGAATTAATAAAAAATAAAATATTTAAAATAATAAAAAATAAAATAATTGTTAACATATAATTTTAACTAAATTTAGTTTAGTATCCATAATTTATTAAATTCTTGTGTATAAATATTAGCAATATCTGGTCTATTATAAATTATAATAATATTTTCTGCATTATATTTTTCTGCATTTTTTGTATAATTAAAAGATCCTGTTTGAATTATATTATTATCTATAATCATAAATTTATTATGCATAATTTTATATTTTTTTATAAGATGAATATAAAAATTATTTTTTTAAAAAAATTTAAATTTGATTTTTTATTTTTAATATTTGTTTTTTATCTAATAAAATTCTTATTTTAATTTTATTAAATTTTGCTTTTTTTAAAGCTTTTGCTATATCTATATCAGTAAACGAATAAGCTGCAATATCTATTGATTTTTTAGAATTATTAATTAATTTTAAAATTTCTTTTTTTGTTTGATTATTTGGAGAAAATAATACAATTATATTTGTATTATGTAAATTATTTACATAAAAATTATTTATTTTACATATAATTGTATATGTAATTAAAAAAAGAAAAAAAGCAAAAATAATTAAAATTAATTTAAAAAATATTTGTTGAAATAAATTTTTATTTTTGTTGACTGTTCTCATATAGGTTAAAACTGCTTCTAAAGCTTGTTAAACAGATTTTAAATTATTTATCTAGGAATACTAACATTAGTGAATGATCGTTTAATGTAGGTACTTTATATTGCGTTAGATTGATGTGTTTTGATTTTATTACATACCCGCTCTTCGCAAGATAAGCTTTTAGCTTATCGAGAAAGCGGGATTTTTTTAAAGACAAAAAATTTCAGTAATTCTTATAAATAAATAAAATATTAATAATAATAATTTATTTTTTTATTAGTTAAAACAGTTACAGCTTTTTTTTTGAAGCTTTAAGCTAGATCCCATCTGATGTTTTAAAAAAACAAAGTTTTTAAATCACGATAAAAAGTTTTTAAATCACGATTTTTTGGTTTAACTAAGAAAAGTTATCCACATGTTATCCACATGTTATCCACATGTTATCCACATGTTATCCACATGTTATCCACATGTTATTTATATAATATTAGTTTACTAATTATATATAAATAAAATTATTTTTAACAAAATTATTAT